>NZ_CP115302.1 GCF_027625935.1 Streptomyces camelliae | reverse complement strand
TGAACACTGTTTATTATGTTCCCGGTTTAAATCGGAATATAATTTCATTGGGTTGTATTAAAAAACAATCATATACCGTTAACTTCGGTATTAATAAAGTAGACATTTTCAGAAATGGAAACTTTATTTGTTCAGGATTAGAAGATAATAATTTATACATACTAAGGCCGTTAGTATGTGCAACGCTTTATAATTCCGAGTTGTTCGAGACTGCAGAGTCTAGAACATGTAAAGGTAGAATTTCTAAAGATGAGACCCTTCTGTGGCATCTAAGGCTTGGCCACATTAACCTCAACAGAATTCAAAGGCTGGTTAAAAGTGGACCTCTAAGTGAATTAGAGCTTGGTACACTCCCAGTCTGTGAATCTTGCTTAGAGGGTAAGATGACCAAGCGTCCTTTTTCAGCTAAAGGAAATAGAGCCACAGAACCACTAGAGCTTATTCACTCGGATCTTTGTGGTCCGATGAATGTAAAAGCTAGGGGTGGATTTGAGTACTATGTGTCTTTTATAGACGACTACTCAAGATATGGGTACGTTTACCTGTTGCAATTCAAGTCTGAAACTCTTGAAAAGTTCAAGGAGTTTAGAGCTGAAGTTGAAAAGCAACTTGGTAAATCTATCAAGACACTTCGATCAGATCGTGGTGGAGAGTATATGGACTTGGAGTTCAAAGACTACTTGATAGAAAATGGGATAACTTCCCAACTTTCAGCCCCTGGTACACCACAGCAAAACGGTGTAGCTGAAAGAAGAAATAGAACCTTACTCGAAATGACGAGATCAATGATGAGTTACTCATCATTACCAGAATCTTTCTGGGGTTACGCATTGGAGACTGCGTTATACATCCTAAATAGGGTACCTTCTAAAAGTGTTTTAGAAACCCCTATTGAGTTATGGTTGGGACGTAAAGCGAGTTTACATCACTTCCGTATATGGGGATGTCCAGCACATGTGCTGAAATCAAACCCTAGAAAATTAGAACCACGTACTAAGGTATGCTTCTTCGTGGGCTACCCTAAGGAGACACGTGGTGGTTTATTTTATAGTGCTGACGAGAATAAGGTATTCGTGTCCACGAATGCCACATTCTTGGAAGAAGACTATATAGGAAACCATAAATCTCCTAGTAAGTTGTTACTAGAGGAGATTGTTCCAAGTGAAACCACAAATGAGCCAACAAGAGTTGTTGACTTGCCAAGCTCTTCTAGGAAGAGGGATTCTAGTCAAATCCACCTCAGTCCTCGTCGCAGTGGGAGGGTATCCAAGTTACCCGAGCGATACTTAGGCTTGACTCAGGTCAATGCTGGGGGCACGGACTTAGAGGATCCATTGTCTTATAAGCAGGCAATGGAGGATGTTGACAAGGATAGATGGCTAAAAGCCATGGATCTTGAGATGGAGTCCATGTACTCCAACTCAGTCTGGGAGCTAGTAGATCAACCAGTTGGGGTAAAACCCATTGGGTGCAAGTGGATCTATAAGCGGAAACGTGGAGCCGACGGGAAAGTGGAGACTTTCAAGGCTAGGCTTGTAGCAAAGGGTTATACCCAAAGGGAAGGGGTGGATTATGAAGAAACCTTCTCCCCTGTTGCTATGTTAAAGTCTATTAGGACTCTCCTATCCATAGCAGCCTATTTTGATTACGAAATATGGCAGATGGATGTCAAGACCGCATTTCTGAATGGGTATCTTGACGAGAGTATCTATATGCTCCAACCAGAGGGATTCATTGTCCAAGGTGAAGAACAAAGAGTTTGTAAGTTGCTGAAATCCATTTATGGATTGAAGCAAGCTTCACGGTCTTGGAACATAAGATTTGACACTGTGGTCAAATCCTATGGCTTTGAACAGAATGTTGATGAGTCTTGTGTCTACAAGAAGATACTCAACAAAGATGTGGTATTTCTCATCCTTTATGTTGATGACATCTTACTTATTGGGAATAATGTAAGAGTGTTATCAGACGTTAAGCAATGGCTTGCTAACGAATTCCAAATGAAAGATTTGGGAGAGGCTCAATATGTTCTTGGTATCCAGATAATAAGGAACCGAAAGAACAGAAAGTTAGCATTGTCTCAGACATCCTATATTGACAAGATAGTTGCCAAGTATGGGATGGATAAATCCAAGAAAGGAGCATTACCTTTCAGGCATGGGATTTATCTGAGTAAGGACCAGTGTCCTAAAACTCCTCAAGAAGTTGAGAGTATGAGACAATATCCTTATGCATCAGCAGTTGGAAGTCTTATGTATGCGATGTTGTGTACAAGACCTGACATTTGCTATGCAGTAGGGATTGTAAGCCGTTATCAGTCAAACCCTGGTTATGAACATTGGGTTGCGGTCAAGAATATTCTCAAGTATCTTCGGAGAACGAGAGAATATGTGCTTGTGTACGGTAATGAGGATCTGATCCTCAAGGGGTACACTGATTCTGACTTTCAAGCAGATAGGGATTCGAGGAAATCCACGTCTGGGTCAGTATTCACACTTTGTGGTGGAGCCATTGTTTGGAGGAGTATCAAGCAAAGTTGTATTGCTGACTCCACAATGGAGGCTGAGTACGTAGCCGCTTGTGAAGCAGCTAAAGAGGGTGTCTGGCTTAGGAAATTCCTAACCGATCTGGAAGTCGTTCCAGATATGGACAAACCCATTACACTGTTCTGTGATAACAGTGGTGCTGTAGCCAACTCCAAAGAGCCTAGAAGCCACAAACGGGGTAAGCACATAGAGAGAAAGTATCACCTGATAAGGGAGATAGTCCAAAGAGGAGATGTTGTAGTGACAAAGATCGCCTCTGAGGATAACATTGCTGATCCATTCACGAAGACGCTCCCGGCTAAAGTGTTCGAGCGTCATATGGGTAGTTTAGGATTACTAGATGAATCTCTGTAAAGCTTTAGTGCAAGTGGGAGATTGTTAGGGATAGTGCCCTAAATCTTTGTAATCCGAAACTATAAATAAATAAAGGAATCTTTTGTTAGTAATATTACACGTGTCATTTATTTATATTAATAAATGTTATCCATCATAAGGCCCAGAGTTACTGAATGTATCTTAAGTGAGCATAGAGATGCGGGAAGATTCACTTAAGTCGTAACTCGAATAGTCTATGGTATATGAACTTAGGTTGGGTGCCTTTGTTCTGGTAACACCATTAACACGGCCCACTTGTGAATTGGCACAAGTGATCTCATCTGGGTCACTCATGTAGAGACATGTGAGTGGGGGTGTTGCTACAATCCGATTGTAGTAGACTGGACTAAGATGTACTTACTGTCCTCTGATAAGCCGTTACAGAGAGACACTTCGTAACATCGATCGGTTGATCACAGTATGCTTGACCTGAATCCTGAGTGGATTACGAACTCCTGTATGCAAGAGACAAGCCTTTGATTTGCATGGGTGAGAGTGACTCAGAATAGTTCGCTCAATATGCCTCCCACTTTGGGGATTGCATCTTGCTTATAGCTGGGAACGTAATTGCACAAGAAGGAATTCACACTAATAAGTAGTTCCCTTATGGACTGATTCAAGGCTTGAACAACGGGGCCCCATATTCCTCTGATCAAGGAAAAAGCTAAAAGACGCATAATGGAGATTATGTAAGGTTGTTCATTAGAGGATCAGTTGGCTTAAGGAGAAAGATGTATCATGGAGGTTAAAACGGTAAAAACACCTAGCCATGGATACGAACTAGCTTGTGAAGGGTTAACGTATACGTAATGATTATAGCCAATGGACATAACATTGTCTATAGTACTAAGAGTGCAACTCCAAATATATAGTGGAATTATCTTGGAGTTAATGAATAAGAATTAATTGGTTAAAGAGTTTAATCAATGTAATTCTAGATCATTGGAGCTTAGTCCTATAGGTCCATTAAGTCCTCCGAGCTATCGCATGTAATCGGGAACACGATTAATGAGATTAATCACCTTGGAGAAAGATGGTAAATGAATAGAGGAGTCTATTCGGATTAATTAAAAGAAATTAAATAGAGGAGTCTATTTAATTATTTAATTAATGGCAATTAAATAAAGAGTTTATTTAATTGAAGGAGAAATAAAATAAAGTGTTTATTTTATTAATTTTGAGGTTGTCAAAATTAATGGAAATTAAATAGAATGTCTATTTAATTTAATGGGAGAAATTAAATAAAGAGTTTATTTAATTAAATATTTAATAGAAGAGTTCTATTAAATAAAAGAGATAAATAAAAGCCCAAATATCATGTGATGATATAGGAGTGGGCGTGTGGCCCAGTAATGGTCCACACGCCTAGCCCAAAAATAATGGAGATTATTTTTGGCTTTTTATTTGATATATATTTGATATATCTTTATTTAAATTAATATGATTAATTTAAATATTATAAAGATATGGTAGATATTATTTAATTATTTGATAATTAAATATAATATCTAAAATATATATTTAATTGAATATTAGATTTAATTATTTATAATTAAAGATATTCAAAGATTCTCTGAGGGCTTTTGGTTTCCTATAAATAGAGACCTTGGGAAACCTAAAACACACACCAATTGAAAGAGAAAAATCTCTCCCTCTCTCCCTCTCCTTGCCGCCGCCCCTAGGGTATTCTTTAGGGAGAAATTTTTTCTCCCTTCCTCTTTCCAAGGAGGAAAGTGCCCACGCGCTGTTCCCTTTTGTGCATAGCAAGGAAGCACTTTTTGGTGGTCCAGCTTTGGATTCGAAAGGTCAAAAGGGCTGACACTTCTGGAGTAAAGGTATGGTTTTCTTTAATGCATTATTTTAGAATAATATTAATCTGCAAGGAAAGATCCTTGGGAAATTCCGCTTGAGAAACTCTGATTAGAGGACTCAATTCCCAACAACTGGTATCAGAGCAGAATCCTTTATTAATATTTTTCTAAAAATTGATGGGAATCATTATTTTAAAAGTGTTTTAAAATATGGGTTTGCTTTTTTGGTTGAATTAGGATTTATTGGCCTAGGTTTGTTTTTACTTTTCCTAGAAATTTTGTAAACTCATTCGTTGGGTATAGGAAAAATTTGTAATCGAAAGGTCATATTTGATATCGATCAATTCGAGGGAAAAGGAGCAAATCGGAATCCCGGCCGGTACCGAAGGAGTCGGTACCGCGAGCCGCATGACGGGCCACCACCGCA